>NZ_JAMAVT010000040.1:0-5400 GCF_023713665.1 Paenibacillus sp. MER 180
TCTTGTGCCGTTCTCAGATCCTTACCTGTCAGTTCCTTGATGACTTCTGCTGTTATGTCCGACTTCAGCATCTTCAACTCGCTTTCAGTCACTTGTATCTCTCCCCTTAGAGGGCCGTAGCCCTCATATCATCTGGATTTGTGCTTCCTTTTCTATAAGTCGAAGCTGTTTATCTTTCTTAGCAACTTCTCTGCTTAACGACCTAATCAATGAATCTTTCAATACCTGTTCGTCCTCGCTCAATTCCTGCCGTTTAGCTCGTTTGATACACTTTACAAAAGGCCAGTATCCATGATCGACATACACACCGATATGCTCCGGTATTTCTTCCTTAACTTCTTCGAACAACTCCCGCGGCATAACGTAATAGTTAAAATTCCCACAGAAAGTGTTATGAGCTTTTGATCTGAAATCAGCTTTTGAAACCTTTATCTCATAACACCGCCATACTCCCTTTGTGTCGAAGGTGATGTAATCGACGCGCTCCTTGCCATACCAGCCAATCGTCACTTCGAAACAACCGAATACCCCCATCTTGTTCGTGGCTTTCCAAATAGACCGTTCTAGTGCAAGCGTTTCTGGTGTTTTGCTCATCTATCTCTCCCCTTAGAGGGCCCGAAGGCCCTAGTATGATGTGCAGTCTTCAGCAACGATCCAACATTCTTCCGCCCCGTTGTACCACCGAATTCGTAAGTCGATTTCACCTGTTCGCACGCAAGCTTTAACGTCCACAACATTACCTACATCTCCGCTGCGGTGACCGCCGTCTTCGTAACTTGATGAAACAAGCTCAACACGTTCATTCTCCCATTCTCGCAATGCAATTCGCCGTGTATGGTGCTTTCCATTGCTACAGTATTCCTTCCCGTATTCACGTTTTACAAAGCCATATTTCACGCCGCACTCTGGACAATATTTCATCGTTCTACACTCTCCCCGTCCTCGGTTGTTTTCCCACTGCAATATGACTCATCATCCGCTTTCCCGTATAACTCTTTTTTCGTATCATGCCGATACCAACATGCATTCTCAATCACTTCGCCCCATGCATACACAGGGCGATTATAGATACAACCTTCACACATGTTCCGTTCTCTCCCCTTGGGCTTTGCCCTGATTTAATATTCCAAGAAGCAACCGCAGCCGCCGATATCAAACAAATCAATCTGGCAGTTGTTCTTTCCGTCCTCGTATAAGTCCCTGATTGTATAAGGTTCACTGTTTCGCTTCATAAAGCTGTACCGTTTGACCTTCATATGTTCGTCTGTAGCCCCGGCGCTCGGATGGATATACAGCTTCGGACGATCGGCACGGTCATAGAAATAGTCCCGATATGCATCATCAAGCCGTTGCAACTCCATTTCCTCGACGTCTGGCGGTAGCTCCGAATCCTTGATGTACCGGAAGGCCGAAACACAGTTCCAAAGGTGGTGTTCTTGCTCCATAATCTTCTGGAAGACATCCGGCATGCGCTCTTTAAGCAGCTTGTAATGCCCTTGTCCGGCCTTGACGCAACGCCCATTACAGTTGTTGTGAGCGAATCCGTAATCGTACATCTTCGGCTGTCGGATTCCATGTTTCAGAAGTATTTTGTCTGTCCATATGTTGTGGTCTATCAATGGCATTTCAACTTTAAATGGCGCCCAATTTTTTACGATCGCAGGTTGTCGATGCATCTCATCGAAGCCAATCCCGAAGTAGAGCGTGGCGCCAGTGACAAAGTCCTCTTGTCGTAGATACTCCCGGTTCCGCCATTTCTCGATGGCTGGCGGCTTTCCTTTCATGAGAAAATCGCGGGCTACCTTCATTTTCAGGAGTTTCGAGCAGTCTCCGATCCGGGAGTTAAAAACAAGTTTCTTCTCGAACATGAGCTGCAGCGGATTAAGCCCGGCGCTGTGCGTTAGCATTGGTAGACGCAGTTTGTCAGATGCCTCGTCGATAAACCGGTATAAGTCCTCGTGCTCCCATAGTGTGTCAGTGAAGTACAGCAGGATGTTGTCATTCGGGTATTGCGTTTGAACCCAATCAGCAACCGCGAAGCTGGCTTTGCCGCCGCTGAAGAAGATTATGTGGTTGTTCATGCTCTCCCCTCCCTGCTGCCCATTTGGAATAGGTTGTTCACTCTATTCCCTCCCTTACACCTGGATGGAGTACTCAAAATGAGTTGTAATCTTGAGTAATTCGGTTTGTGTTACGTCTCCAGTGGAATATCTGAATGGCAATACGAGAATCGCGCCGCTAGACAGATAAATTGGCATGAAAGGTGACTCATATCCTCTCACGACTTTATCTGTCGTAAGCCCCATGAATCGGTCGTTTACTAATGCAAATCTATCGCCAATTTGCAGCACCCTTGCCTTCACACCATCAATATCTTTTAAGTAAGGAGTTACTAGCCCCTCAACATTTGCATCCTTGTACTTTGCTAAACCTTCATGGTTCAGTAGTGAGAAATCATCTTGTAGTTCTCCACCCATTATTTTCAACGATTGCCCGTCTTCTGGTATCCTCAAAAATATCCCGAGTAACACAGACATCACATCCCGAGGGACTTCTGTGAACGCAACCATGAAATGCCGATCTGTAATCGTGTGGCCATCTTCAAGCTTGCTCCATATCAAGGTTCTACTTGCTGCATATTTGAGTAGCTGACACAATTTCTTTGTATTTACTGACATGTCCGTTCCCCCTTATAGATTCCTAGCTCTGAAAAGGCTAGAAGTAGTTTTTCAAATGCCATACTCCGAATCTTTGCGTATGTCACCGCGCTTATTGGCGGATCGAGTTTGAATGAGTAAACCTGCATATCAGTTACTCTGTTTTGCTTCATGTACCGTTCCTGAATGATCTGTTTTTCAATTGGATCTAAGCCTGCTACGATGTCATCAATTGTCCTACAAATATGTGCTTCTTCTGGCACTTCTGATAGGTTGAGTTTGTTTAAGATATTGAAATGCCTGTACCGCTCAAAAACCTGTTCAATTGCTGCTTTGACCTCTTTTTTGGTCATAAAACCACCTTTTCACGTACATACGTTCGGTTTAGTGCATGTAAAGCGTCACGCCAGTATGTGGTTTACTGGTTATTTGCCGAAATAAGCTTTCGCCTTTTCCTTAACAATTTTGATTTTCAAACTTACTGCTTGATGTGTAATGTTGTACTTTCTTCCTATCTCTCTTTGATTGAATCCGACTGAGATAAGCTGAATGTATTCCTTTTCTCTCTGCGAGAGAGTGTCTAAAAAATCCTTGACGTGTATATCTGTATAATCTTCATCAGACGGTATCAAAGTGCCTAATGGAGTATCTACGTCATCGATTGGTGCATCAAGGGAAGTCATAGTTCTTTCAGCAGCATGTTCAAGTGCCTGTTCAGCATATGAAACTGGGATCTTCAATTGTTTGGCTATGAACTCTGCTGGTTCATTCTCCCATCGCCGTTTGTAAATTGACGTTGCTACTTCAAATATGTGCGTAGGTACTCGGATTGTCCTTCCGTTGCTGCGAAGATAAGTAAGAATGTATCCGTTTATATATCTGACACCTAGCGTTGAGAACGCGTACCCTTTCTTTTCATCAAATCGGGTGTATGCCATCATAAGGCCAATAGTCCCTTCTGATACTAAGTCCTCATAATCAACTCCAGTTAATCTTGAATATCTAGCAGCCGACTTCATTACTAGCCCCATGTTGTTCCGTATGAAAGTTTCAATGTCGCCCAGTGCCGGGTGTGAATGTGCTATTTGCGTCATGCTACATACACCCTTTCAACGACTGATAAGTAATCCACTGGAACCGTTGTTGTAGGTACTTCATAGGCATGCATTTCGAAGTCATCAATTGGAATGCTCTTTCTGCCTTTTGGCTCCTTGCTTCTCAACCAATATGATCTGAGAGTTTCAAATTGCATTAGATATGTTTTGTGTAACTTCGTGAAGTGTATTAGCAGAAATGCTATGCCCTGTTGACGGTGATACTTTTCCAAGTACTCATACTGGTGGTTATTCATGTTGCTAATATCGAATCTGGTCAAACTCTCAACCGATTTGGCCTCGAATGCTATTGCCCTGCCGTTTGCAACTCCGTCATAGTCTACTGTAGACGGTTTTTCGAAGAACCCAGCCATTACCTTACTGCCCCTTGAACGTGTAACCTTTACCGGAGTAGGCCGCTTGTTTATCACTGCCTTACCATTCCGGTCGTATGCCTCATTCGTATAATCGATCAGGCTTTCAAATGCCATTCCTCTATTTGCATGCGACATTCGTTTCCCCTCCTATTTTCGTTTCTAAGGCGTTCATATGGTCAACCCTTCCCGTTAGTCTCCTGAATCTGTAGACCACGAAATTGGCACAGTTCCGTTCGCCTGATGATCATTTCCGCCGTCCCCAAGGCGTGAGATGCTTGATCTTGAAATATACAACTCTCTCAGATGCCGTTATTTGTTGTGAGTAATAATGGCTAAACTCTCGCCGTATTTCTCCCCGACACTCATTACACACCGGAACTAATGCCCATGTTTTATTAGCGGATTTACCGCATCCGTCTACTTTGCATTTCATTGTCTTCACCCTCTCTAAGCCGTTTGTATAGTTCCTCTCCTGCTTGTTCTATATCAGTCTCCGTTGCCAAGTCATCCAGTATCACAGCGCATAATTGCTCTTTGGTTGCCGAAGTCCAGTTCATTCACTTAGCCCCCGGGTGGTCGTACTCTGCTGCTTGTTTGCTACAGCATGGGCACGGCCCTATTTTTAAACTGCCTTTAAATTGCCACACCATTACCTTTGTGTCTTCGCAGACTTCGCACATGCCGCTGTCACCTCAATCTATAGTTGAGCTCCATTCCGCCCGCCAACGTCACTGTATGGCCCTTTGCCATTTCTCGTAACCGGCTGCCGATTGCCTCGTCAATTCCGCACATCTGTGCGAAGCTTCGCTCTGAGCTAATCATGAGTGGCAGATTTTCTAGGTACCGATAGTTCACGATGGCGAAGAGTTGTTCCAGTTGAAACGGTGTAGGTTCCGTTCGCCCCTTGAACACATCGTCAAGGAATAACATCTTTGCTCGTTGTAGCCGCCCTATACGTTCATCCAATGCACTCAAATCGTTCTTTAGTTCGTTAAACCCCTCCACCCATGGGAAGTAGAGAACTTCTATCCCTCGCTGCAGAAGCTCATTAGCAGCCGCCATAAGCAGTGTTGTCTTGCCGCTACCAGGTCGCCCAAGGAGAGCTATGCTGTTTTGACGTTGATCTTTGATGTTGTCAAAGTCCCGTACATATTCACAAGCAACTGTATAGGCCTCTCTTACGATTTCTGGTACGTTCAGGTCAAAGACATCAAATGTCTTCTTGCGGAACTCCTCGGTAATAGCGGATGCTTTAAATAGTCGTTCCAAGTT
>NZ_JAMAVT010000041.1:0-4305 GCF_023713665.1 Paenibacillus sp. MER 180
AATCAACAAAGTATTCTATATCACCGTGCCGTTGAGGTAACTTTTTAAAAAATCCGCGCAAGTCTTTACACTTAGGACATTCATACTTAGCTTCTTCCCGGCTTGTCGAGGAACGCGAATTCGCTTTCGCTGCCGCCGCTCGTCGTTTTAGCTCTTCCAGATCCAGCGCTTTGATTGCCTTCTGCATTCTGCTCCTCCTTCCAAGGTTCATCTATTCCGTTTGCTTTCCAGTTCTTTAAAATGCCTTCAACATATCCAAGATTCCGTTTACCCTTTACAACTGCTTTCTTCATGGCCTCACATACCCATCGGCTGCCGTATACATCCTCCATATCTCTGATTCGATCTGTAAGGAATGAACTCAACATACCGAATCCTTCAGACTCAAATAATCTGAATGGGTTGTCTTGAATATTTTCAGGACTACGACTATCAAAAATCTGTTCTAGTTCAGTTCTGTTCTCTTCAGTTCTCTTCTGTTCAGTTCTGTTCAGTTCAGAGGGAATCCCCGGGAATTTCCCGGAATCGTCTGGAATGTACTCGGGAAATTTTGATTTTGTACGCTTGTGAAGACCTTGTTGATGCTTATCAAAGTTCAAAATCTGAATGAATCTTTCCCCGTCAACCTCATACCACGCAATCAATTCTGCATCATGCAAACGGCTCAATGACGCCTTTATTTCGCTTATATCCTTGCTTTGTAAAGGGACTACAAGAGCTTTCACTTTAGCTGGTGACCCGACCATACGGCCAAAGTCATCAGTATGAGGAATCATCCATGTGAAAAGCAGCATGTCGAATACGTCGGGCAATTCATTCACTTTTTCCGAAATAGATATGACTTTCGAAAGCATGCGCTTTTCAGCCATCGTCAACACTCCTTTCACTTCTAGTAGTTTCTGAGATGTTCCCGGAATTTCCCGGAATGTTCCGGTATTCGGTGGAAAGCGCTGTATTTATCACTCGTGCTATCAATTTTCGGAATCTTATCCCCTCTGGCGTACCGTCCAACCAACGGTGGCATTCGGTACATAGGTGAAGCAAGTCTGTCACCTTCGTCTTCCAGTCCAAGTGCTTGCGACCCGTCAGATGTGCTCTCTCGGTCGCCCAATCCTTCCCACACATTTCACATACGTCCTTACTCCGTGCCTTTAACTCCGCATCCACAGACGGGCTGATATCGCCCATCTGCTTCTGTGTATGCTTAATGCGTGTACTCTTGGTTGCCTTACTCTTCGGCTGCGGATTGAACGGTAGATTCATCACCACTCACCTGCTCATCCTCAACAACTTTGTAATCCACATCAAAGATATTGTCAGACTCAATTCCATTATCTTTCTTAGGCTTAAGAACAGCCTCGTCAAGAGCCAATTTCTCTTGCACTTCGATGCTAATTGGCATATATTTCGCCATTTCTTTGATACATGTTTTTTTACACATGCTGTCGAAATGGTCTACCCACGGCCCTGTTAGCTTCCCGTTATATTTGGATTTGGAGAACTTATTGGCATGCTGTAGACTTTGTTCAATCGTCATTGTCGTGAAATCAAATGAACCATCTTTTAGCCGGTACGCAGCATAATGCCGTACTGTCTTCCCCTGATCCTTTGGGTTTCTGCTCTTAATCTCGTTTATGGCTTCCGCAATCATCAAGTCCATAAAGCTACCATTCTGGTCAGGTATAAAATTGTCTAATAGATGGAGCATATCGAATGGAACATGTACAAGTCGTTTATCTTCTCCTTTGATGTAGACAAACAAATCGTTCTCATATACCGTTTCAGCATATATTTTCGCCACATCCCCAGTCCGACGAATTAAATCGATTTGTCCTTTGTATCCAATTTGGAACTGACATTCCATCGTGCCAGTTTTGTTGTTATAGAATGGCACTAGGTAGGCGTGACCGATTAAATTAGGCTCTAGCCCCAACGTTGCACAATTCATCACGGCCCCTACGATGGATGGCGGTGTACATTCGGTTAGTTTTGGAGTACGGCTAATCGCTGTTAGTGTGATTCTGGCGAGCCTCTCTGGTGTCATATGTTTAGGAACCAATGACTTGATAGCAGGAAAGTTGTCTGCGAGTTCTTTTTTAATGATTGAATTGAAATTCTCAAACTTTGTATTCGTCTTCGCTGCCAATTGACTAGCTATATTAGATTGATCCACAGTTTTGTTTGCCATTAATCGTTACCTCCAATCACATTGAAAACCCTTGTTCCTTTTGCGTTTGACTTCCAAGTAAAGAACAAATCCCCCTGCCAGTAAGCACGCTCTGCCTCGCCCATGATAGCTTTAATTTGATTCTTTGCTGCCACCTCTAATTCAGTAGCATTCGCTTTTGCTTTACGCGCTTCATACAGTTGTTGTATAATCGGGTAAACATCTTCTGCCAAGTTGATGGATACCGGCTGTGAAGTCGGGTACATCTCGCTCAGACGTGCCGTGTCTTGATGCGAGAAAGCTGGTGGGACTTTCATTTGGACGTGGTTCTGCCAAAACTCACGTTCAACTGTAACCAAGTTGCTTATTAAGTCGTCATCCCTTTCGATGACTCGCCATTGAAAGTCCCATCCTCCGATTAATACCGCTATGAACCATCTATCTGCGCCAGTAACGGCCATGTAATGATTGCATTGTAAAATGTACTCGGTTGGCGCTTGAGTGCCTGCCCAATCATCGCGTCCATATTCGGACGTGTTTTTTATTTCTAAGCCTGCATTCATACCTGGTAGCCAGCGGTCGATATTCGCAAACATAAATTCATGTTCTGGATGTTGGAAAATATAATTTTGCCGCCAAACCTTATAACCTGTATCTTCTGCGAACCAATCAGCTATAAAAGGTTCTAGTCTTCTACCTGCTGCCATCTTAGGATTATCATCGATTGGCGGAATTTCTCCTAACTTGTCCAGGTATACTTCCACTGGTGATCTGTATCTACTCATTCCACAGATTGCTGCAACGTCTGAACCGCCAATACCTTTTTTTCTCCACTCCAACCACTCGTCATGTGGCATATCCTTTGTACTAACCAATCGAATGGCTTGCAAACTCTTCACCTCTTCGCTTGTTTAACTCCATGTACCGCTGCCACTTCATCTCACTATCGAAAACAAACATCTCTTTCCCTCGATGGTTAGCAATTCTTCCGCCAACCTCTGCCAACCTCCAGTGATCAAATTTATCCGCACTGTACGCGATTCTTATAGGCATTCTCATTCTCCCAATTCCCCCAATCTAGTGGTTTTCTCACCATGATATAGACCGAACATTCGATAGCTTCTTTCATGCATGCCTCGCAATGCGGCTGTTCTTCTTCGTAACAAAGATATTCTGCCTGACGTCCGCATCCACATGTTGGCCTCATTTACCAACACCGCCATCAAATCCATACTTTCGTCCGATCTCATTCATTTGGTTAAAGCGATTGTATAATGGCATGTATTCATCAAAAGCTCGTTCAATTTGTGCCCGCTGTTGTATGGTCACGCTCTCGCCTCCCACATTTTCTCTGTCAGGTATTTCATATATTCCAACGCAGACATTTTCTCGCCACTAGTCAGTGAACGCCACGATTTACCCTTGATGATCATGCTTGCACCCCCACATCTCCACGGCAACGTCTGCCTGCTGTCATGAGCTTATTCAACCGTTTGGACTGCTTGTACCATTGATGCATGGAAACCTCTACGAGAGGTACAATGAATTCTTCTTGCCACATCCATGCTCGGATTCTGACACCTGTCCACAGTTTTAGCCACTTACCACCGCAAATCATTCGTTTAATGATGGATTTCATATTCTTTCTCCCTTTCTAAACTGTGTACGGTCCGAACCGCTTAAATTCTTGTTCATGCTCTGCTGCAGCTTGCAAACTAATCCATGTTCCACCGCATTTGATATAAAGTACGTTGCCGATCTTCTTTCCCCCACGGTACATGTTCATATCCCCTTTCTTAATTGGCTTCCCGTCTAGGTACCCAAGCATCTACATAACGCAATACCTTTTGCAGATCCTGACGGCGTACATCCTTGTAGCTTGGCACTCCCCAACGATCCTTGATTTCGCGGTGCAGTTGTCGGAACAATCCGCCGCGCAAGTCCTTGTCTTGTTCAATGCTGCACACTTTGACGTTTACCGCCTTTTGTAATCGCCGCTGTTCACCGCTATCAAGCGTGATCTGCTCGTCTACCTTTTGCTCCACTTGATCGATGCGGCTTTCCAGGACAGGCACCTTGGTCATCATCTCGGCTGTTTGCTTTAGTGATAAGGCAATGGCTTCATTTGGTGTTAATGT
>NZ_JAMAVT010000042.1:0-3674 GCF_023713665.1 Paenibacillus sp. MER 180
ATGAGGGCTACGGCCCTCTAAGGGGAGAGATACAAGTGACTGAAAGCGAGTTGAAGATGCTGAAGTCGGACATAACAGCAGAAGTCATCAAGGAACTGACAGGTAAGGATCTGAGAACGGCACAAGATACGTCCCGGCCATTAGCTCAAGTATATGCCAGATATAAAGATTCACTCTATAAGAAGTTTGGTATTGTCACCTATGCGCAAGCTTGGGACAGCATTCGGAAGCTGGCGACATTCAGGGCAGGGCATAGATATGTTCGTGATTTGCTGCCAAGCGAGGAAGCAGAGGCTGCGGAATTTGCGGAAAGCATCATACTGCAGTTGGGTGTTGAAGAACAATCTTGAGGGCTAAGGCCCTCTATGGGAGGTAAAGGGAATATGGGCGAGGTTAAGTTCTGGCGGTACTATATACCGCCCGTGGATAGCATCGAAGGTTGGGGAGTATTCGTTCTTGATTCAACAGGAGTGTTTGCAGCGGTGACAGACTACGGGAATGTTGCTTACAAGTGGACGCATCATGCAGAGGAAGACTTTCGCCACTTCTTTGCCAAGGGAGTCAGCGGAGGATACCTATTACAGAAGCTCTTCTATGAACATAAACGATATGATGGCGATGCCACTTTACGAGATGTAAAAGAATACATCATAGATTGTCGGAGAGATGGTTCATACAGCAGGGAAAAGGCGCGTGAAGAATGGGACTTGCTTTCATATTATGACGATCTCGATAATGATGCCTCATTTGTTCGTTGGTATGACCATACATCCTTATCGGATGCTGGTGAGTTTTATAACACGAGTTATCCTGCATCGGCAAAAGCATTCGTAAATAAACTCATTCCTCGCTTATCTGAAGCGATACGTGAAGAGTTGGCGATGGAGAGTGAACAGAATGAATAAGCTAACGGATGAACAGTTGAAAGAGTTACAGGAGTCGTATCGTGGTGAGTGTAAATGGGCAGCAGACCCTGAACATGTTCGCACTCTGCTGCAAGAAGTAGAACGGATGAAAGAAGAGATTGAATGGATGAAAATGTCTCTGCTTGAAGCGAAGAACCTCATGAATTTATCTTACTTTATCCAGGCTCAAATAATCGTTGAACAAGCCATACAACGCATACAGGAGGGGACGGCCAATGGAATCAGTAAAGGCTAGTTATAAAAACGTATCGACACACGATTTGCTAGACGCATATAGAGATGCAACAAGGTATCTGAAACCAAAAGAACGATACGACATCACGATAAGCATTAAGAAATCGAAGCCAAAGAAGGAGGGGAAGCAGTCATGATTAAGAGATTTACAAAGAGATTCAGACAATCTGATGACAGAGGACTCTTCCACAATTCACGTGAAGATGTGGCGTCATTAGCAAGGTTTTGCAATGAACTTGCTGACAAGGTAAATGAACTGACAGATAAGGTGAATGAACTGGATAAATCGAGGGATGGAGGTACAGAGTCATGAAAGATAGAAACAAATGTCCAAAATGCGAAACGTGGTGGGAACAATGTCCGTGTTGTGGAACTGATTTTTGCCCAGATTGCAGAGGGCTCGAAAGTGATGCGGATTATTTCGAGGAGGAAACAGAAGAATGACAAGAGAGCAGATATTGAACATGCATAATGCTGAATTAGATAAGATGGCAGCTCAAGCAATGGGGTGGAAGCGATCGGAAAAATGGGGAGGTTCGTATTGGGCTGATAAAGATGGATGCAATCGATGGGAAGTCCAGTGGTGGGAACCTTCACTTTACATTGAACCGGCTATGGTTTTAGAAGAGCAAATCAAGCAAATTGGTGGATTGATGATCGGATACTACATGACAGAGTTACAACTAATCTGTGGTAACAACGGATTTGACATGGTGCATGCTACTCCTGAACAACGTACCAAAGCCGCTATATTAGCCATGATGGAGTCAGGAGGTACAAGGGAATGAAATGGAGCAACAAGTTTGAAGACGGTGAAACAGTAATCATCAAACATACAGGTGAGCAAGCAACAGTTAATGAATGGTCGTATACACCTTTACTCAAGAGATACACATACTCACTAAAAGAACGTCCGGGAACATTCTTCTACGAATCCGAACTTGAGAAGGTAGGAGGTACAGGGGATGAGTAAACAATGGCAAAAAGTCAAAGCAGTAAATGATTTTGTTGGATTGGTGTTGGAACGCTCACCTAAAGCATTTATCAATAGCCGTGACGAGCTTATTGTCGAGCCAAAGAACAATGTATATTTCAAATTGACAGACATAAAAACCGAAATGGATTTAAAAGCGAAGGTGATTGCATGGCTGTCCAGACCATCATGCAAAGGCGTTAGTCCATACTTTCAAAAGAGGATCAGAGGAATTTTAAACGATTTCCTAGGGACAAACTTTTCTGTAGATCAGATGATGGTGATTTATACCTACCTAGGTAATGGCTGTAACGGATCATTGTGTGTACAGTTCATCGAGTCCGGTTACGACATGTCGATTTTGGCAGGGAGGGCATAGGGGATGAGACCAACTAAGTATCGTATTTGGGATAAAGAACGGAAGATTTGGAAAGAAGACTATCACTATCATTTGGCGCCGAACGGACAATTGTACTATGACGGGATGAACATTACGGAGCATAAAGAAATCGTGTTCTGGACGGGGATAAATGACCGCAACGGCAAGGAGATATATGAGGGGGATATACTGGTTGATGAATATGGTTTCATTCATGTTGTACAGTATTTCCAACCCGACTGTAGATATATAACAGTGGTTATCGAGGCGTTTAAAAGTGGTAATTGGGACGATTCCCATGAACATGAGGATCTTGTATGGGTGGAATGTAAAGTCATAGGCAACATATACGAGAATCCAGAGCTGCTGAAAGGAGATAGTAAGGATGCCTAGACCAAAGTGCTTGAACTGTTCAGGCACCAACCTTGTATATCGATGGCAGCCATCTGTTGATATCACCCAGAAAATACTTATGAACGGAAAAGCCAAGAAATTAACGAAGAAGCAAAGGTTAACGGGATATATGAGTATAGACCACCCTGCATGGATTGAGTGTATGAATTGTAAGAGTGAATTTGATTTCGTAACAGATGACAAAGACAGGTTTCACCTGATCAAGGAAAGAGGGTAGTAAGGATGCCTGAAACAAGAGATTGGCAAGAAGACTGGAAGATGTGCGAGCAGGCTGCACCGGGGCCGTGGGAATTCAAGAAAGAGTTTCATTGGGAAGAAGGCAAGATAACAAGTCCATACGGAACCTTAATGGATTTTGGGAGTTATCCAGATGATTACGATCAGAACTGCGGACAAAAGCCCTCAGAAGCAGATACGCGGTTCGTGACTGAGGCTCGGGAAGCACTTCCTTACTATATGCAAGAATTAAGAGATTCAACACTTGCATACGCAGGGCTTATGTGTGAGTACCAATCTCTAAAAGCAATGTTCCTACGGATGAGGGAAGAGTGTGGAGCCGAGAAGAAACGAGCGGCTGCAGCAGAAGAACGGGAACTGAAAATAAAAGACGTACTGGAAGAAATCATATATGCATCTACCTATTCAACGGATGTTACTTTCGAGGAAATCGGCAAAGCGAAAGAGATATGCAAATCTATCTACGGAGAACTGAGCTATGAAAAAGGTAACCGCTAAGACACATTGGGTA
>NZ_JAMAVT010000043.1:0-3628 GCF_023713665.1 Paenibacillus sp. MER 180
CAAGCGTGATCTGCTCGTCTACCTTTTGCTCCACTTGATCGATGCGGCTTTCCAGGACAGGCACCTTGGTCATCATCTCGGCTGTTTGCTTTAGTGATAAGGCAATGGCTTCATTTGGTGTTAATGTTGGCACAGAGTACGCCCCCGTCTTCCGAATGGTCGGAATAACTTCATGAGTAATCCAGCGCTTGAATTGCTTCGCTTCTGGTTTGCGGCTGCCGAGAATTAGTGAGTACAAACCTGGTTCATTTACAACTTGTACCTGCTGCGCTCCACCAAGGGTGTCGGTTGAATCTACCCCCTTTTCATCTTCATCAAGGCGGGCTAATGCATCGCGATTGTTCTTGATTTCCAATACCTCACACACATCTTTTGCTACCCACCATGGTTGTCCATCCTTCGTTACTACTCGAATGTCATTTCCTGAAAAATTGAATACTTGTAATTGATTCATGCTGTTTTATCTCCTTTCTAATGGGCTTGTCTACTTATGAAAGCCTTTCGGCTCTCACACCACTTTTGCTTGATTACTAAGGATAATTGCCCAACCTGCTAGATGATAATTTCGCAATACCTTTTGTATTTCTTCCTCTGACGTAACCACGTTATCGTCACAAATCTTGATTACCGTATTTCCTGAGTAGTAAGTCTCCACGACATTGCCTGCCTTTATTTCCTCGCCTTTATCTGTCACAGGAACATCACCCCTGTAACCATGTGTATGCGTTATTGCTTGTACACCCATCTTACCTCCATGACTCAAATTTAATTTGATATTTAAACATTTTTAATGCGCATACCAAACAAAACCGCAAATAATAGTTGCGCAACTGATAGTTATTGTATATAATTTGATTCATAGGACATAATACAATATTATGCAAATTTAATTTGAGTCAGAACTATAAAAAGACGGTTCATTTAACTCAGGAAACAATTCATAAACAGACGCGCCTAAATAATTTGAAATCCTGAACAACAACTTTGTACTAGGATAGGAGCTGCCACTCTCTATCCCCCGCAAATGAGATTCTGTTATTTTAAGGTCACCTGCTACCAAACGTTGAGTTCCTTTGGCTTCCCTCAACTGCTTGAGATAAATTCTGTCTGTACTTTTTTTGATGGACATTTTTTTAATTTCACCTCCTTGTCGTCCATTATACAACTCAAATATAATTTGTGCAACCACTATTTACGCAAATTTATTTTGTCCTAAATTTGTTGTGAACGGAGTGTTTTTAATGGACAACCTTGATTCAATTGGCAAACGAGTTCGTCACCTTAGGGTTAAAAACAAAATGACCCAAGAACAACTAGCCTCATCTCTGGAAATGAGTCCTGCGAACATTTCTAGTTATGAAAGAGATAAAAGCATTCCTCCAAGCGATACTCTTGCTACTATTGCTGATATTTTACATACAACAACTGCATATTTATTGTTGAAAACAGACAACCCAGAATTAGAAAATAAAAATGCCATCATCACTCAAAGTAACCTTGTCCCTCTTATAGGTTCAATCTGTGCTGGTAACGGTATAATTGCAGACGAACTAATTGAAGAGTACATAATGTATCCTTTCCCAAAGAAATCCATTCCAGACTTTGCGTTACGTGTGCAAGGGAATTCGATGGTTAACGCAGGAATACACGACAATGACATTGTCTACTTGAAAAAGGCTAATTGGGCCGAATATAACGGACAAATTGTAGCTGTGATCGTAGGTGGCGAGGAAGGTTCATTAAAGCGAATGAGATGGAGTCAGAATTCCCCATATATACAACTCACGCCAGAAAACAATGACTACGAGACATTAGAAGTACTGCCTAGTGATATAAGAGTTTGTGGATTGTACATGGGGCACTTCCACATTGCTGAGGAGGGATATAATGAATGATACATATTGTCTTTATTTGCGGAAATCGAGATCAGATATAGAAGCTGAGGCTCGAGGAGAAGGCGAAACACTTGAACGTCACAGACGGATTCTATTCGATCTAGCCAAACGATTAAACATACATATCTCAAAAGAATATAAGGAAATAGTATCAGGCGAGACAATCATAGAAAGAGAAGTTGTTCAAAATCTTTTACGTGATGTGGAACAAGGTGTTTGGACTGGAGTCCTTGTAGTAGAAGTTGAGCGACTGGCTCGTGGAGATACAATTGATCAAGGCATTGTGGCACAGACATTCAAATATTCCGGTACAAAGATCATTACACCAACGAAAACTTATGATCCTAATAATGAGTTTGACGAAGAGTACTTCGAATTTGGTTTGTTTATGTCCAGGCGGGAATTCAAGACAATTAATAGACGCTTGCAGAATGGTAGAATTTCATCTGTTAAAGAGGGGAAATATGTTGGTAACAAGGCCCCTTATGGCTATGATAGAGTAAAACTTATAAATGAGAAGGGTTATACACTTGAAAAGAATGAACTGTCTGGAATTGTTAAACTGATATTTGATCTTTATTGTTATGGTGAACCAGATAAAAATGGGATAAATCAAAGAATTGGTACTGGTAATATCGCAAAAAAACTAAACTTACTAAAGATCCCTACTATTTCTGGAGGTCCATGGACAGTGCCTACAATATCCGCCATATTGCGTAACCCCGTATATTACGGAATGATTAAGTGGGGGTCTAGGCGGATTGTGAAAAAAAGAAAAGACGGAATCATATCAAAGTCTAGACCGCGCGCAAGTATAGAAAATATGGAACTGTATAAAGGTAGACATGAAGCTATCATCTCTGAGGAAACATGGTTTATGGCGCAAGAAATACTAAGTAAGAATCCAGCAAAACCTGTCCCAGATAAACATGTAATCAAGAACCCATTAAGCGGACTGGTTGTATGTGCCAAGTGCGGAAGAAAGATGGTTCGAAGACCGCATCCAGGTGACTATCCAGATACATTAATGTGTCAATTACCACGATGCGGTAATAAAAGTTCATTCTTATACCTTGTTGAAGAGAAGATCATTGAAGGACTTAAACAATGGTTATCTTCTTATCAAGCTCAATGGGAGAAGATTAAGCCAGAAGAAGAAAAACAACGTTTAGACACAACAGGCATAAAGAAAGTAGCCTTATCTAAACTCGAAAAAGAATTAGAAACCGCCAATTCACAAATGGATAATCTAGATGATTTACTTGAACAAGGCATTTACAGTGTCGAAAAATACATGGACAGGGTTCAAAAAATAAAGGAAAAGATTAGTGATATTCGAAATTCGATGACTGCCATACAAGCAGATATTGAACATGAATCAAAATATGAAGAAGTTAGACAACAAATCATCCCAAAGGTTGAGCATGTCATTGATACCTACTTTTCTACAGAAAATCCGGCGCTACGTAATGACTTACTTCTGTCTGTTCTAAGTAAGATTGTTTATTTAAAAGAACGTGGCGGCAGATGGCACAATAAGCCTGATGATTTCGAATTAGAATTGCATCCTATATTGCCGCGTCATCACTGATAACATGATGGCGCGAATTCTTTAGCTCCAATATGTTATCAGTGATTGAAATATTTAAAATACGCCCCTGCCACCATACCAGATCCATCTAACAGGGGCGGTATCATCTCATCATTTACATAACTGACTATGTTCTAAGTGT
>NZ_JAMAVT010000044.1:0-2582 GCF_023713665.1 Paenibacillus sp. MER 180
CAAACTCTCCGTTAAAGTTAAGTTTGAACTGCTCATATCTTTTGACGAGGTATTGCTACCTCATTCACAAACGTTGCTCGTTGTTCAGTTTTCAAAGAACAATCTTCAATCCAGCGCTTCGGCTTATTGCCTCTTTCGCTTTCGTTCACCGCGTCTCTCAGCGGCGACTTTTATATCTTATCATCTAACGAACTTGAAGTCAACAACTTTTTTTAATTTGTTTTCTTCGTTCGATTGACTGCCTCCTAATGAAGCAGGAATTAGAATATATCATATTTCGAAGGTAGAATGCAAGACTTTTTTGAAATAATTTTAAATCCTTTATTTCATGTCCTCCAATCCTCTTCTTTCTATCCTCTGTACCTACTCCTCGGTTAAAATGTTGTTCAGCATTGTAATGAATGCTTTAGCTGCTGGCGACAGATGCTTGTTTTAGTAATGAACATATTGAACCCCTCTCTCAAACTTCACTTCATCTATGGGAACACAACTAGCAGTCCGCTAGCAATCTCCTGCATCTTCATTAATTCAGATACTGCTGCTATGCAAGTCCATGAATAACGCCCTGCTTAATTCCTTCCAAGCTGCTGATTTCAATCGTATTGGATATCGAGATGCCTGCCTGTTCGAACTTCATATCGAGGAATCGCCTTGTTGCCGACTTATCCGGCTTCATAAGGAAGGTCACATTTTGAAGATCATATAACGTACATCTCTCCTCTTATGAACCACACGGTGATCTGGACGTGCAATGAGAACGAGGCGATCCTGATATAACGCGCAAGTCTGATACCGTGCTTCATTGACTTCTATTTGATCGGACAACACGAGAAATTCAATGCTGTTGGATTCCAATTGATGAACCAGCTGCTATGAGGATATAATCTTCATCTTAGATTCAAGCCTACCCAGGTGCGGCCCCATCGAAGCACTTGGAGTCGGAATCGATATTCAGCCTGGAGATGTCGTTCTTCGCTGCAATTTTGCCACTGTAGAAGCCGGTGTTGTGCTGGATCGAAGCGATGGCCGCATACGGGAACATACGGACAAACTTGCTGAATCCATTTCAGGAATAGAAGTAGCCAAGGGCATCTATGCTTACTGCAAGCCTGCGACTGAACATCGTGCTGTGCTTGTGCTGCGTGGTCAGGGCTTAAGTGATCAAATCAGTGATTCTGACCCGAAAGCGCCGAACGATGGCAAACCGTATCTTCCTGTTCAGCCGTTGGAATTACATTAGAAGCACGACGCACTGCTGCTGCAGTCAACCGCTTCTTTGGAATCTCTTCTCGGATCTTGTCATCGTATCCTGCGAATGAGGAGCGAGTAGCTAATGGATTGCTGCCTGCCAGCTTCATTCTTACCCGTGGTGCAGGTAGTATGATTGAACTTGAGACCATTGCTTCAAAGATGTATTTCCGAGGTTGCTGCATTGCTGCAGAAAGCACCCTTCTTTGGGTAGAGGAGCTAGCTGGGTACACAACCATTACAGATATAAGAATGACCGGAAGTATGGATACTGATGTAAAACTGAAAGCAGAACTTGCACTTGAACAGATTGTCCATCATGACATTGTCGTCTATGTTCATGTTAAAGCTCCAGATGTGATGGGGCCGATGATGGACCACTGAAAAGGCTCAATCCCTAGAAATGTTTGATAGAAATGTTGGCATAAACGCTGATCAACTATCAGAGGATGTATACCTAGCACTGGCCGCTGATCATTCTACTCCTTCTGAGGTTAAGGAGCATACTGGAGAGCCAGTTGCCGTCGTTATCTATGGATCAAGCATTCGAAGAGATCGAGTCGTCTCTTATAATGAAACGGACTGTGCCCATGGTGCACTTGGCCGGATGTCTGGTTCCGAGTTCGTCCGAACCTTGCATGGTTAATGGGGTATGTCGAAAAACAAGGAAACTGAGTTGAAAAATTCAAGATGCTGTCTTTAACAAATTAAATCGCAAGGGCTCTCATTTCTATTGCTGCAGCCCCCACTCTCTTTAAGTGGTGGGGGGGTTGCTATATAGAATAGCATTCGTGAACGTCCCATTAATCATCTGTTTCTTTTATATATAAGAAATATGTATTCAAATCACAGGAAATAGTCACTTCAATAGACATTCTGTCAATTCGCCTCCTTAAGCGAGTAACCTGTACTAGTCCATCGAAATTCCATTAATAGCTCTTAACCTCTTTTATACACCCTCGATCACACTTACCGTCATTGCTTCATTCGATGTACCTTAGGATCAGTCTCCCTACACTATTGTAATACATGTGTGAGTAGAACATTCTACAGCCATGGCTCCATTGGAGCTCACCTTGTTGAATGTGTTCTGGCACTTATGGCTGCTGTCTCCACGCTGGTATTGCCTATTGACGATGCGCGCTGTCGACTCAAGTGGACTCGTAAAAGTCAACGAAATGGACATATGCCTGTACAAAGCGTAAGAATATAAGAAAAAGCCGATTGCTGCTAACCTAAATTAGGCACAAGCATTCGGCTTTTTTACATACCTATATTAGGTATAGATAAAAAAGACCACCGTCGAGATGTCTCAACAGTGGTCTTTAATTGCT
>NZ_JAMAVT010000045.1:0-2269 GCF_023713665.1 Paenibacillus sp. MER 180
TTTCACGGGAGAGAGTTTCCGCTTCAAGCAAGCGATGGAACGGGTTCCTTTGTAGCTTTGCAGGTGGATGGCAAGTGCTTTGGCATTTTTGGCTGCAAAATTGAGCATTTTTCACTTGCAAAAAACAGAGCTGCCCGCAGTCGTAATACAAAACCGCCAATCAAGCCGCAAGGAATATCGAAAGGAAGCAATATTAAGGGAATTAAGGTAAACTGGGGTCAAGCTAAGACGTTTATCAATGATAGATTTGAAGCTTTACAAAAGTCTGTTGGGCAATTGCCTAAGAATAAGCTGGCGTACGATGGACCAAATGTGAACTATAAACCGTCTACGCAGAAACCTCTTGAGCCGACGAAGAATCAGATCGAGGTGCGGAAATATTATCCGGGTAGTAATCCAGGAGGTTCAGCATCTGGTTCAACCTCTAGTAAAAAAAATAGTAATATTACTGGTGAAACTAATAGTACGAAAATTGGGAAAGAGGTGCATAAAAAAAGGGCAGGTGAACGTCGGGAGAGTGGCGGGTTTGATACAGTTAATGAGCCTCTTAAAGATAAAAAAGGTAATGTTATCGAAGTCCCAAAAAGGATTGATAAAAACGGTAAACCATCGAAGAAATATCAGAGGGCTATACCAGATGCAGTTCAAGGACCTCCGATTGGGAACATCATTGATGATAAACCTGTAGGTAGACCAATTTCTAAAGATAAACAAGAAATTCGGAGATTCATTGATGCATATGAACAGAAGTATGGAGAATCACCAAAAAAGGTTATAATACAAAGATATGATCCAAAGACGGGGGCTTCGGCAGAAAGCGAAGTATATAGTCCTAAATTTTTCAAAAACCCTTAGCTTAATAGGAGGAGTTTTGATGTACCAAGCTTATAATGAAAATAATGTTAGGGTTGTAATTACTGATGAACAATTAAGCAAGGCTTTTCGACAACACGGTAAAGACTTGCCTATTGAGATTGTAATTGCTATGGGGGCTTCACGCAATAAAATGTTCATTCCGAGATTAAATGAGGCTCTCTATCATCAAACATTACGAGTAAGAATTGAAGCCATTCATAGTCTCCTAAGTATACAGGATATTCAAAGTTTGAGCAGTCTTCAAGAAAAGGAAAAATCGATTTCAGAAGAGGACTTTAATGCCACAATAAGTGAAAAGGCGGTTCTTCAATCAGCAATTATTCGTCTTGTAAATGGTCCCAAAGGAGCTGAAGAGGCTTTCTTCGAAGGCGATTATCATCCACGTGTTAAGTTAAACTTACTATACAATTATTCTAGTAACATGATCTTATTATCTGAGGATGTAGAATTTATTATAAATGCGCTTGGCTCATTCTTGTTCAAAGATAGAGAATGGATACAAAAATTGAAGAGAGATGATTATGAAGATGTGATTATTTGCGCCTTAGAGGCACTTTGGAATGCATCCGAGAAAAGATTGCTGAGTCTGTTTAACATTGAATATTATCAAAAATTGATTGCAATTGGCAAACAGATTTTAAATATCAAAATTGATTCCTACGCAAAAGAGATTGTTGCTATTTTTGCAAAGGATCTTCCTCCTAAATATGCCTATGAGATGCTAGAGCCCATTATGAATGGAAAAGCAAAGGGTGATATTGCAAAAGAATTGACACATACATTATCATTTCTTCACCAAAAAGAAAAGGAAGCTTAATCAATTATGAGTATGGAACATAAAGCGTTTATATTCGATACTGTTGGCTTTAATAAAGATTTAAGGGAAATTATTATTGCTGCCGGCATTACAAATGATACTGGATCATTGAAATCGTTCATCACAGAAAATATGGGGAAGGTTCGCTCCATATATACAGGAGAATTACTGAACGCTGGATGGGAAGAAGAACTAGAAAACGGAGGAGTGCAGGAGCTTTCTGATTTTGCTATGACGATTTATTATTCACAGGAGGAGGACTTGGGACTCTACTATGCATGGGACTCCTTAATTGAAACATTGCAGGTGACGTCTACGCGTTTTCATCCAGAATACTATATACTTGGGCGGGCTTTAGAATCAGGAGCTTTTAGACTCGATCCTGGTGGAATGGGGATGGGTTTTGTTTATGCTGAAGATATCCCCTTTATATGTAATGAACTCATTCATGGATTGTCAACACTAAATCAGACAGCTTTTTTAAGGGATAATCTTCTGTAATCTACTGGACTCATATAGCCTAAGGTTCCATGGATGCGATGTTTGTTGAACCAATTTACGTAGTCATATAGCTCC
>NZ_JAMAVT010000046.1:0-1984 GCF_023713665.1 Paenibacillus sp. MER 180
CCTTAACGAGAGTTCTTCCGCGCGCCTTAGAATTCTCTTCCCACCTACCTGTGTCGGTTTGCGGTACGGGCAGCTTCACCTGGCTAGAGGCTTTTCTTGGCAGCATGAAATCAAGACCTTCGGTACTATAATTTTCCCTCCCCATCACAGCCCAGCCTTAATGATGTGCGGATTTGCCTACACATCGGCCTCACTGCTTGGACGAGCATCCATCAGCTCGCGTCCCTATCCTTCTGCGTCCCCCCATTGCTCATAACGGTTACGCTGGTACAGGAATTTCAACCTGTTGTCCTTCGACTACGCCTTTCGGCCTCGCCTTAGGTCCCGACTTACCCTGAGTGGACGAGCCTTCCTCAGGAACCCTTAGGTTTTCGGCGGACATGATTCTCACATGTCTTTTCGTTACTCATACCGGCATTCTCACTTGTGTACAGTCCAGCAGTCCTCTCGGTCTACCTTCAACCCGGTACACAACGCTCCCCTACCACTACATCTTACGATGCAATCCATAGCTTCGGCAGTATGTTTAGCCCCGTTACATTTTCGGCGCAGAGTCACTCGACCAGTGAGCTATTACGCACTCTTTAAATGGTGGCTGCTTCTAAGCCAACATCCTGGTTGTCTGGGCAACTCCACATCCTTTCCCACTTAACATACATTTAGGGGCCTTAGCTGATGGTCTGGGCTGTTTCCCTCTTGACAATGGACCTTAGCACCCACTGTCTGACTCCCGGATATAAGTCTGTGGCATTCGGAGTTTGACTGAACTTGGTAACCCTTGGCGGGCCCCGCATCCAATCAGTGCTCTACCTCCATGACTCTTTACTCCGAGGCTAGCCCTAAAGCTATTTCGGGGAGAACCAGCTATCTCCGAGTTCGATTGGAATTTCTCCGCTACCCCCACCTCATCCCCGCACTTTTCAACGTGCGTGGGTTCGGGCCTCCAGTGCGTGTTACCGCACCTTCACCCTGGACAGGGGTAGATCACACGGTTTCGGGTCTACGCCTACGTACTTATTCGCCCTATTCAGACTCGCTTTCGCTTCGGCTCCAGCTCTTCACCTTAACCTTGCACGCAAACGTAACTCGCCGGTTCATTCTACAAAAGGCACGCCATCACCCATGTATAGGGCTCTGACTTCTTGTAAGCACACGGTTTCAGGTTCTATTTCACTCCCCTTCCGGGGTGCTTTTCACCTTTCCCTCACGGTACTGCTTCACTATCGGTCACCAGGGAGTATTTAGCCTTAGCAGATGGTCCTGCCAGATTCCCACGGGGTTTCACGTGTCCCGCGGTACTCGGGATCCGTCTCGGAGGGCATTTACTTTCGATTACAGGGCTTTTACCTTCTATGGCGGGCCTTTCCAGACCTCTTCATCTAATAAACACCTTTCTGACTCCATGTGAGACGTCCCACAACCCCAAGGAGCAAGCTCCTTGGTTTAGGCTCTTCCGCGTTCGCTCGCCGCTACTTACGGAATCACTATTGTTTTCTCTTCCTGAGGGTACTTAGATGTTTCAGTTCCCCTCGTATGCCTCAACATATCCTATGTATTCAGATATGCGTGACTGCCTATTACGACAGCCGGGTTTCCCCATTCGGACATCCCCGGATCAATGCTTGCTTACAGCTCCCCGAGGCATTTCGTTGTTCGCCACGTCCTTCATCGGCTCCTGGTGCCTAGGCATCCTCCGTGTGCTCTTACTAGCTTAACCTAGTATGCTCATTGCTGAGCGTATATCAACTAAAAGGATGATTCTAAGACACTTCACTTTCGCGATTCAGTTTTCAAGGTACAAGTGAAAGAAACATAACTGTTCTTTCAAAACTGACAACGAGCAATCGTTTGGTTTGGAAGCTTTGCTTCCTTGTGTCTCCGTCGCAGGAGACAAAATCCTTAGAAAGGAGGTGATCCAGCCGCACCTTCCGATACGGCTACCTTGTTACGACTTCACCCCAATCATCTACCCCACCTTCGGCGG
>NZ_JAMAVT010000047.1:0-1911 GCF_023713665.1 Paenibacillus sp. MER 180
TTTTTATGGTGCGCCCGGCATGGGCGATAACTAGGCGGTGAAAGTCCGCTACAGGCTTGGCAGTAGGAACTGTTAGCTGAAGGCAAGGGTGTCCGTCGCGAGGCGGAATCTGAAGGAAGCCGGAGGCAAATCCTCGGTCTGACGAACAGAAATCACATATAAGGCATGATGGGACGGACGAGCTTGCCATACAAAGCAAAGTCCAATACTGCCCGAATCTCATCATGTAGATGTGGCAGATGGATGAGGGGAAAGTTATCGCTCTTACCCGGGGAGGTCTCACAGACGTGGAGTAGGAAAAAAAATCCGAAAGACGGAGTAAAGCTTGTTGTGAGAAGTCAGCAGACGCCATAGTACGCGAATCGCCACAGCGGCTAGCGGAAGGGCTGAACAATCGTAAGTCTTGAGTACATACAGGAAGGAGAACCGGTGCGTTGAAAGCAGAATACCGAAAGGGCTGCCCACAAAGGGATAGTGTGGAACACGAAGAGTATGCGGGAGCGCGGAGTGCCGGAGCTCGGGAAAGTAGAGAAAGAGACGGTGCAGACGACCTGCTTGAAAAGATACTAAGCAGAGACAACCTGAATAGAGCCTACAAGCAGGTCAAAAGCAACCACGGGGCGCCGGGAATAGACGGAATGACCGTCGAGGCGGCACTACCGTGGCTGCGAGATAACAAAGACGAACTATTGCATAGTATCCGGGAGAGTCAATACCAACCAAGCCCGGTGCGGCGCAAGGAAATCCCCAAACCGGATGGAAGCGGAGTAAGAAAGCTCGGCATACCGACAGTGGTAGATCGCGTGATCCAACAAGCCATTGCCCAGCAACTGCATCCTCTGTTTGAACCGCTGTTCTCAGACGGCAGCTATGGCTATCGCCCGAAGCGGAGTGCGCAACAAGCGATTCGGAAAGTGAAAGCCTACGCGGAGCAGGGTTACAACCATGCGGTAGAAATCGATCTCTCGAAGTACTTTGATACGTTGAACCACGAATTGCTGATGAATCTTCTCCGCAAACAAATCCAAGACAAGCGCGTCACAGGCTTAATTAAGAAATATCTGAAAAGCGGGGTCATGGAAAATGGAGTACGACGAGAGACAGAAGAGGGGTCTCCACAAGGAGGCCCGCTATCGCCGCTATTGGCGAACATCTATCTGAACGAATTCGATCAGGAGATGAAAAGGCGAGGCGTGATCGTCATCCGTTATGCAGACGACATTGTCGTGCTGGGGAAAAGCAGGCGGGCAGCGACGAGGCTTCTGGAATCAAGCCGGAAGTACTTGGAGAATAAGTTGAGACTCAAGCTAAACACGCAGAAAAGCAAGGTAGCCAGTGTGATTGCACGGAAGCACTTCAAATTTCTTGGCTATGCGCTGGGGAAGAACGGAAACGGCGTATACATTCGTACCCATCCACAATCTCTGGTCAAAGCAAAGAAGAAACTGAAAGAGCTGACGAGCCGGAGTCAAGGCAGGAACGCCAGACAAGTGATGGAAAGCGTAAAGGTCTACATTCGCGGCTGGCTGGGACATTTCTACGTAGCTGACATGAGGCGAATTTTGCAAGACTGGAATGAATGGCTTCGAAGGCGGATGCGTATGTACATCTGGAAGCAATGGAAGAAGCCGGGAACAAAGGTGCAGAACCTGCGCAAGCTGGGGATACCGGAGTGGCAGGCTTACCAATGGGGAAACACGAGGCTGGGCTACTGGCGTATTGCCGGAAGTGCAGTACTGAACCGCTCTATAACAAACGAAAAGCTCGTACAGGCAGGGTATTATGACTTCCCTGCTCGGTACGAGCATCTTCGCAAATTGCACTCAAACGATTGAACCGCCGTATACCGAACGGTACGTACGGTGGTGTGAGAGGTCGGCTACTCAATTAATGGGTAGCCTCCTACTCGAT
>NZ_JAMAVT010000048.1:0-1734 GCF_023713665.1 Paenibacillus sp. MER 180
TGAAGTGCTCCCTGTCAAGTGGACAGTTTAAAAAACAAAAATGGTTAGTTTAGATACCTCAGCTCATATGAATAGAGCTGAGGTATCTTTATTATGAAGCTCGTCGGTACTCGTTAGGTGAAAAGCCATCCAAACGCTCTGTGTAGCGGTGATTGTTGTAGTAGTGAATATATTTGCTAACATCGCTGAGGACATCTTCATAGGTATCAAACTTTGTTAGATAATAGCTTTCTGACTTATAAGTACCCCAAAATCGTTCAATCGGTTGGTTGTCCAAACATCGGCTCACACGAGACATGCTTTTCCTAAATCCATATTTTTCATGAAGTCGGTTATACTCATGAGACGTGTACTGGAAGCCTCTGTCGCTCTGTAGAAGTGGGGATACGCCAGGATTCTTCGCGTAAGCCTTTTTTAGCGTGTCCATCACGAGTTTATTATTGTTAGAATGGCCTAATACCCATGAGACAATGGAATTATCATATACATCAATAATGGCACTCAAATAGGCCTTGCGCCCATTCCCATACTTCAGTTCTGTCACATCTGTACACCATTTTGAATTAGGGGAATTGGCATCAAAGTTACGCTTCATTACATTTTCAGCTACATGGATCTCCGAGGCCTTCACATAACTTGGTCGCTTTCTGCGAATAACCGCTTTGAGCCCGAGAGCACACATGATTCGGTAATAACGCTTTTTGTTGTATTTCTTTTTGAGCTTTCGGTTTAATTGCGTTCGCATTTGGCGATAGCCAAGTATCCCTTTTCGCTTGTCATAACGAAGCTTTACTTCCTTGGCCAACGCATGGACTTCAATCTCCGTAGCGGATGGCGTCCATTTTAACCACTTGTAATAGGCAGATCGAGCAACCCCAGCTAATGCACACAACTTCGTAATTGCGTAACCTTTTTCCTTGTGCAGTTCTTGAATCGCTTGATACAAGTCTACTTGCCGAACGAGGGTTAGCGTGTATTTCGTCGCTTGATCTCCGCCAACTTTTTTGCGAAGGCATTCTCCATTTCTAGGTACTCATTTCGCGCTTCTAGCTCTTTAATCCGCAGCTTCAGACGTTCATGCTCATCTAGTTCTTCTACAGGCTTTTTGCCACCGCGATTGTCCTGAAGAGCCTCCTCACGGCCAGCTTGATATTTCCGCACCCATGTGTACACTTGCTGATAAGATACACCGTACTTCTCGATCGCTTTCTGATAGTCCAAGCCATTAGCAATGGTATATTGTGCAATTTCAATGCGTTCATCGAAAGTTGTTTTACGCCCCTTGTTCATATGAGATAGTCCTTTTCCTTTATGTGTATGTGTAGGTTTCAATTCTATCTCATTAGTATACTTGGAAATCCATTTCGCCAAAACACTTCTACTCGAAATATGATGTTTCTTTACCGCTTCTTCTACAGAGGAATGACCAGACAATACATCATTAACCGCAGCTAGTTTTAATTCATTTGAGTATATTTTCCATGTTCTTGATTCCTGTAACCCATCTAAACCATTTTCTCTATATTTCCTTATCCATTCTTTAACTGTGTGATAGCTAACACCTAGCTGATTCGCTTCATAGTTTGGATTTGACTTGTGCTCAAGGCACCGCTGTACGACATGTAATTTTACTTCTAATGATACTGGACTTCTTTTAGACATTAGAAAAACTCCCATCATTGTAGCAGTAGAAGTTTTGTTTTTCCTACTGTCTACTATGATGGGAGCATATCA
>NZ_JAMAVT010000049.1:0-1669 GCF_023713665.1 Paenibacillus sp. MER 180
ATCATATATGCATCTACCTATTCAACGGATGTTACTTTCGAGGAAATCGGCAAAGCGAAAGAGATATGCAAATCTATCTACGGAGAACTGAGCTATGAAAAAGGTAACCGCTAAGACACATTGGGTATGGACAGCTGCAGGCGCTTTGGAAGATCCGGAACGAATAGTAGGTCAGCCAATACCAGGTGATTCAAAACGAGCTCCTTCAGCTTGGGTAAAGAACGGACATGTCATCGATAAATGTGAATGCGACCTGTTGCCAGAGTATAGAGCGACAAAAGAAAAGCTGGAGCGCAAACGGGGAGAACTGAAGCAAACACGGGATAAGGCCAAGGAAAAGCGGCTTAAACTTATGGCAGTAATCACGCTACCCACTACATTTCAAACTGAGCGCGAATCCTTAGAAGCAGAAATAGCCACCCTCGAATCAGATATGAAGACATTGGGCGAGATGATAAGCGGCGTAGAGTACAGCTTAGAATGGTTAGAAACAGGGCGGCGGCCGGGAAGCAAACGCGGGGTTGAACGACTGGCAGCATACCAGCGCGAGAAGCCTATTGATCCAGTGCAGCTTCAAGCATATATAGCTAAGACATCGTCAGGCGGTGCTGTACAAGCTGAGAGAATAAGCGACAAAGAACGGGAACGGATTGAATTTGCTTTAGGTGAGCTTTCTCCAAGAGAAAGGGAATGTTATGAGATGGTCATCGGTGGAGGCTTATCCTATGGAGAAACAGCGGAGATTACTGGGTTAAGCAAGAGTTCAATACAATGGTTTGTAGACGAGGCTAAGAAGAAACTGCATCATCATAGTAGACAAGTTGATTTGTTTGATTTAATCACTTAAAGACGGGTTCGCTCGTCTTTTTTTGTATGCCCATCATACTAGGAGTCGTGTATAATTATGGATGTTTATATGATAGGACAGGGGGATAAGTATGGAAAAGTGGACATGGGAACATAAAGATTGGTTATGGGTGATGGTATGTATTGCTCTGACTTTCGGGGCGTCACACGCTAATAATATTCAAGTAATGAATTTAATATCTTATGGAGCTACTTTTGTGTCGATATCTCTAGCATTTGTAGCGATTTACATTTCAGTCAGAGAAGCGACAAAAGCAGATAATTTGAAAGATGATTTAAGTATGATATTGGGTGAACTTAAAGAAAAAGTAGGCCAGGTTGATAACAAACTTAGTCTCATAGATCCTGACACTGTTGCCGCAACCATAGTGAAGAGGCCGCTTGCTGAATTTCATGAAGATCTGATACAAAGAATAGAATCTGTAACATCAGTCTCACGTGAAGAAACCGAAAAAATAGCTGCGGAAGAGACGGAAAAATTATACAAGAAGCTAAAAGACGAATTGGTAGAAGAAATAATCAAAACCAATAACAGACCACTATTCAATAGCAAAGAAATAATACATTCTAGTAGGTTAAGAAGTAACTTAGGTGGATCACCGCAAATTGGAGAGCAATTTTTAGCGTTAAGTGGAGTACAGAGAGACAACAGAAAAATTATTGTAAGTAATGAAAAAAAATAACCCCATACGAAAGCCACCTATATATAAGACGATAAAAAGCGCGGCGAACAACTCCGGGTACGGACGCGAAATGTAGCGATATACCGTACACTTCCGGTGGAAACCGCGCAGCGTCTACT